>NZ_JBYSYJ010000001.1:1347500-1350000 GCF_058783135.1 Novosphingobium sp. FW305-C-30-35 | reverse complement strand
CGGTCGGCCTTGCGAAGGCTTTGCCTTCGTTGGCGCTTTACATAGAGTCTGCTTTTAGATCGAGTTCCCTTAATGAGGGGCCTTAGCTCAGCTGGGAGAGCACCTGCTTTGCAAGCAGGGGGTCATCGGTTCGATCCCGATAGGCTCCACCATTCTCGCCGCTTCGCGGCATCGAATGGTGGGAAGGCTCACCGCAGGCGAGGCGATCGCAACCAAGAATACTCCAGGGATGAAGACACGATATCCTGCTGCAAGGCAGGTGTGCGGAAGGGTTACTTCTGCTGCTTCTTTGACATTGTGAATGGGTTTTTAATCGATGCCGTGGTGCATTGGTTTGCATCTGCGTTGGGCCGCGAGGTTCGAGGCGATGTGATCTGATGTGTCACTTACAGATGTAATATCTGGCTGAGATTATCGTCCGCACCTTAAAGACAGCGCAGATTTTATGCAGGTCTGTCGTTGATGGTGTGGATTCTCAAGCGTGAGGTAAGAGCATTTGGTGGATGCCTTGGCATGTACAGGCGATGAAGGACGTGGCACGCTGCGATAAGCGTCGGGGAGTTGTGAGCAAACTTTGATCCGGCGATTTCCGAATGGGGAAACCCACCTTCACCATTTCTTCTGGTGTCCGAAAGTTCAGGTAACTGGGCGATCGGATGGCAGGCGAGGTGGATAAGGTATCCCAGATTGAATACATAGATCTGGTGAAGCGAACCCGGGGAACTGAAACATCTCAGTACCTGGAGGAAAAGACATCAACCGAGATTCCGTTAGTAGTGGCGAGCGAACGCGGACCAGGCCAGTGCCTCATCTTCAACTAGCAGAACAGTTTGGAAAGACTGGCCATAGCGGGTGACAGCCCCGTATGCGAAAGTGATGGATGAGGACTCGAGTAGGGCGGGACACGTGAAATCCTGTCTGAACATGGGGGGACCACCCTCCAAGCCTAAATACTCGTACATGACCGATAGCGAACACAGTACCGTGAGGGAAAGGTGAAAAGCACCCCGATGAGGGGAGTGAAACAGTACCTGAAACCGAATGCTTACAAGCAGTTGGAGCCTCTTTAGGGGGTGACAGCGTACCTCTTGCATAATGGGTCAGTGACTTAGTTTATCGAGCAAGCTTAAGCCGTTAGGTGTAGGCGCAGCGAAAGCGAGTCTGAATAGGGCGAATTGAGTTCGATGAATTAGACCCGAAACCCGGTGATCTAGGCATGACCAGGTTGAAGGTGCGGTAACACGCACTGGAGGACCGAACCGTTGAATGTTGAAAAATTCTCGGATGAGTTGTGTTTAGGGGTGAAAGGCCAATCAAACCGGGAAATAGCTGGTTCTCCGCGAAATCTATTGAGGTAGAGCGTCGAATGTATGCCGCTGGGGGTAGAGCACTGGATGGATGCGGGGGTCGCGAGATCTACCAATTCTAACCAAACTCCGAATACCAGCGAGACTTGTTCGGCAGACAGACGGCGGGTGCTAAGGTCCGTCGTCAAAAGGGAAACAGCCCTAACCTACAGCTAAGGTCCCCAAGTCATCACTAAGTGGGAAAGCATGTGGGAATCCCAAAACAACCAGGAGGTTGGCTTAGAAGCAGCCATCCTTTAAAGAAAGCGTAACAGCTCACTGGTCTAAACAAGGGTTCCTGCGGCGAAGATGTAACGGGGCTAAAGTGATGCACCGAAGCTTAGGGTTCGGACTTCGGTCCGAGCGGTAGCGGAGCGTTCCGTAGGCCTGAGAAGCGATCTGGTAATGGGTCGTGGAGGTATCGGAAGTGCGAATGCTGACATGAGTAGCGACAAAGAGGGTGAGATGCCCTCTCGCCGAAAGACCAAGGGTTCCTGCTTAAAGCTAATCTGAGCAGGGTGAGCCGGCCCCTAAGACGAGCCCGAAGGGGGTAGTCGATGGGAACCACGTTAATATTCGTGGGCCTGGTGGTGTGTGACGGATCATGTGTGTTGTCACTCCTTATTGGATTGGAGTGGCTTCGAAATGGTTCCAGGAAATAGCCCCACCGTATAGACCGTACCCGAAACCGACACAGGTGGTCAGGTAGAGTATACCAAGGCGCTTGAGAGAAGTATCCTGAAGGAACTCGGCAAATTGCCTCCGTACCTTCGGAAGAAGGAGGCCCTCACATTGCGCAAGCAGTATGAGGGGGCACAGGCCAGGGGGTAGCGACTGTTTAGCAAAAACACAGGACTCTGCTAAGTCGGCTTCAAGACGACGTATAGGGTCTGACGCCTGCCCGGTGCCGGAAGGTTAAGAGGAGGAGTGCAAGCTCCGAATTGAAGCCCCGGTAAACGGCGGCCGTAACTATAACGGTCCTAAGGTAGCGAAATTCCTTGTCGGGTAAGTTCCGACCTGCACGAATGGCGTAACGACTTCCCCACTGTCTCCAGGATATGCTCAGCGAAATTGAATTCTCCGTGAAGATGCGGAGTACCCGCGGTTAGACGGAAAGACCCCGTGCACCTTTACTGCAGCTTCAGAGTGGCATT